>JAUYQP010000048.1 GCA_030697205.1 Mycobacteriales bacterium | reverse complement strand
GCCCTCGGCAGCGAGCAGCGCCGCGAGGCCCGTCGGCGCGTCGGCGGGCGGCAGCGGCGCGAGGCCCCGCAGCCCCGGGAGGTCCGCGAGCGCGTCGCGCGCCTGGGCCGCGGTCGGACGCCCGCAGGGGTCGTCGAGGAGCAGCGGCTCGATCGCCTGCTGCAGCGGGCGCGGGAGCCCGTCGGGCAGCGTCTCCACACCCGACAGCAGCACGCACAGCAGCCGACCTGCGGCCAGGACGTCCTCGGTCGGCACCGCGCGGCCGCGCACGAGGGCTGCGGTCCCGTAGCCCGTCAGCCGGGTCACCGGCCGCAGCGGGACGTCAAGGTCGACGAGCACGTCGCGCTCCCGCAGCGCGCCGTGGACCAGTCCCGCGGCGTGCAGGTCCGAGAGCGCGTCGAGGACGTCGACCACCAGCGACACGGCCTCCCGGGGCGCGAGGGTGCCGCCTGCCTCGGCCCGCAGCGCGCAGAGGTCGCTGCCCCCGACGCGGTCGCGCACCACCCCGATGCCGTCCGCCTCCACGACGAGGGCCTGCACCCGCACGAGGTGGCGGCCGGACACCGCGCAGAGGACCGCCTCCCCGGTGTCGCAGCGGGTGCGTACCGCAGGGTCCGTCGCGAGCGCCTCGTCGAGCAGCTCCACGGCGACCGGCGCGTCGTCGGCGCGGCGGGTGCCGACCCGGACCTGCCCGAAGCCGGTGCGTCGCAGGGGCTCGCCCACGTCGTAGCGGTCCCCGAGCACCCGTGTCATCGCGCCCCCGCCACGAGCGCAGGGTAGGGCCGCGGGTGCCCCCGGTCGGGGAGGTCCGGCCGCCGGCAGGAGTCCGGGTCAGGCGGTGGTGGGCACCGTGCTGGCGAGCAGCACCAGTGCGAAGCCGAGCACCAGCAGCACGGCGGCGTCGACCGGTCGGCTGCGCACGACGAGCAGCCCCGCCGACCGAGCGGGCAGGGACAGGCGCAGCCCGCCGCCGAGCAGCAGCCCCAGGCCGATCACGAGCACGCCGGTCTGCCACGCCGAGAGGCTGACCGCGACGAGACCGGCGGCGACGACGGCGAGCACGCTGAGGGCGGGGACGAGGGTGATCACGGGTTCGTCGTCCCAGGCCGGGCGGCGGGCGGGGCCGCACCGCGCAGGACGTCCACGGCGAGGTCGGCCTGCGCTGCGCGCACCAGCACGTGGTCGGTCGTGAAGCCCGCCAGCGAGGTGAAGGGGATCTGCGCGCCCGCGAGCCGGGTCGCGACATCTGCCAGGAAGCCGACGAGCTCCCACGGAAGAGGACCCGGGAAGGTCACCCGCCGCCACCCCAGCTCGACGGTGAGGGGGACCTCCCCGTCGTACGCCTCCAGCGCCGCCTCGGCACAGACCAGCGTCACCTCGTCCTCTGCCACCACGACGGCGCTGAAGCCCTCCGGCCGGTGCGGCGGGAGCCACCCCGCCGGCCACCTGCTGACGGCCAGGTGCGTGGGGTCGAGCTCGGGATGGAGGTCGACCGGGCCGTCCGGAGCAGCAGCCGTCACACCGCCGACTCTAGGCCCGAGCAGGTGTGACGAAGAGCGCCGGGCGTGTGAGGACGGGTCGGTGGGGTACGGGTTCATCGAGGTCAGCCGGACCTCACCTCCGTGCACCGCCCGCCTGACCCCAGCGGCCGGACGACCAGGAAGGACCGCCTCGTGGACACGCCTCACCTCCGGCTGGAGGAGACCGGCGACACGCACCCCCTCAAGGAGGGGGTGACCACAGTCGGCCGCGGCGACGGGGTCGACATCGCGATCGACGACCCGAGCGTGTCCCGCCTGCACTGCGAGATCGTGCGGCGCGGCATCCACGTCTACGTCTCCGACCTGGGGCTGTCCTCCAACGGCACCCGCGTCAACGGCCGCCCCGTCGGACGCCGGGTCCTGCAGGAGGGCGACGTGCTGAGCTTCGGCATGGCCCGCAGCCGCGTCGGTGGCCTGCCCGCCGTCCGCGAGTCCGATGACACCGTCGAGCTGCGCCGCATCTCCGCTCCCGACCTCACCCGCCGCGAGGTCGAGGTCCTCACCGCCCTGTGCCGTCCGGCCCTTCAGCAGGACGCCTTCGTGGCGCCCTCGACGGCCAAGGACATCGCCGACGAGCTGGTCGTCACCGAGGCCGCGGTCAAGCAGCACCTGCTCCGGCTCTACCAGAAGTTCCGCATCGCCGAGGGCGTCAACCGCCGCGCGCGGCTGGCCAACGAGGTCATCAGCGCGGGCGTCGTACGCCCCCTGCCCAACGAGGACGACGCCGACGTCCGCAGAGCTGGCTGACCTTTCTCAGACCAGGCCGGCGCGGCGCTCCGCTGCCTCGACGCAGTTCTTGAACAACATCGCGACCGTCGTCGGGCCGACCCCGCCGACCCGCGGCGTGATCGCGCCGGCGACGTCGTTACAGGCCTCGTCGACGTCGGGCAATAGCTTCTTGCCCTCGTAGCGGACGCCGCCGCCGACGACCGTCGCGCCCGGCGTGATGTGCTCGGGCTGCAGGATGTAGGGGACGCCGACCGCGGCGATGACGACCTCGGCCCGACGGGTGTAGTCGGCCCAGTTCGGCACGCCGGTGTGGACGACCGTGACCGCGGCGTTGGCGGTGTCGCGCTTCTGGCTCAGCAGCAGCGCCAGCGGACGGCCCAGCGTCGTACCCCTTCCGAGGATGCAGACCTCGCGCCCGGCGACCGGGATCTCGTAGTGCGCGAGCAGCGCCTCGATGCCTGCGGGCGTGCACGGCACCGGGCCGGGCATCGACAGCGCCAGACGGCCCATGTTGACAGGGTGCAGGCCGTCGACGTCCTTGTCGGGGTCCATCTCGAGCAGGGCGGCCTCGAAGTCGACCTGCTTGGGCGTGGGGTGCTGCACGAGCATCGCGTCGCACGAGTCGTCGTCGTTGAGCCGGCGGATCGCGGCAACGACGTCGGCCGTCGTCGCGTCGCTGCCCAGGCGCTCGTGGGGGCTCGTGAAGCCGAGCTCGGTGGCCTTGGCCATCTTCATCCCGACGTAGCCGGCGCTCGCGCTGTCGTCGCCGACGAGCACCGTCCCGAGGCCGGGGGCGTGCCCAGCCTGCTTCAGCCGCGCGATGCGGGGGACGAGGTCGGCGAAGACGGCGTCGGCGACGGGGGCTCCGGGCAGCAGGCGTGCGGTCACAGGCCGGGAGACTAGCCCTCACTAGGCTGGTGCCCGTGATCACGCCGCCGCTGTCCCAGAGGCTGCTCTACCGCCTGGTCGGTTGGCGGCTCGGCCCGGACCACCGCGAGTGGGTCTACGCCGACCTCAAGAGCAAGCGCTGGGTCATGCGCCAGCTGCGGCTGCTGCTGCCGGTCTTCGTCGGGGCGATGACGCTCGTGTTCGTCGCGACCGGCTCCTCACCGACCCGCCTCGCCTTCCCCGCCTTCGCGCTGGTGGTGCTCTACACGTTCCTGCGCAACCCGCTCGTCGCGCGCGCGCTCAAGCAGCAGGGCCTGACGCTCGATGGGGAGCCCGACCCGAAGGCCGCGAGCTGGTACGCCGACGACGAGGCTCGGCGCAGGCAGAACGTCTCCGGCGCGACGACCATCGGGGCCGTCTTCGCCGCCGGCCTCGTCTACCTCGCCCTCACCAGCGACTGACCCCGCCCCGCCGGGCCCACCCCGTCAGTGGGCGAAGTGGCGGGTGCCGGTGAAGTAGAGGGCGATCCCGGCAGCCTCCGCCGCAGCGATGACCTCCTCATCGCGCACCGATCCGCCCGGCTCGACGACGGCGCGCACGCCCGCGTCGAGCAGGACCTGCAGCCCGTCGGCGAAGGGGAAGAACGCGTCCGACGCCGCCACCGAGCCGGCGGCCCGCTCGGCCGCGCGGGCGACCGCGAGCCGCGCCGCGTCGACCCGGTTGACCTGGCCCATGCCGACCCCGACGGTCGCGCCACCGCTGGCGAGCAGGATCGCGTTGGACTTCACGGCCCGCACCGCCCGCCACGCGAAGGCGAGGTCGGCGAGGGTCTCGGCGTCGACCGGCGCGCCGGTCTTCTGCTCCCACTGCGCGGGGTCGTCACCGTCGGCGTCGACGGCGTCGCGGGACTGCAGCAGCACCCCGCCGCTGATCGGCCGCAGCTCGATGCCACCGCGGTCCGCGGGCGGCGGGCAGACCAGCAGCCGGATCGACGGCTTCTTCGACAGCACCTCGACGGCACCGTCCTCGTAGCCGGGGGCCACCACGACCTCGGTGAACACCTCCGCGACCTGCTCGGCCATCGCGAGCGAGACCGGCACGTTGGTCGCGATCACGCCGCCGAACGCGCTCACCGGGTCGCAGGCGTGGGCCTTGCGGTGCGCGTCGGCGACGTCGCTGCCGACGGCGATGCCGCACGGGTTGGCGTGCTTGATGATCGCCACCGTCGGCTGGTCGCCCTGGTCGAAGGCGGCCCGGCGGGCGGCGTCGGTGTCGAGGAAGTTGTTGTAGGACATCGGCTTGCCGTGCAGCTGCTCGGCCTGCGCGAGGCCCTGCTCCTGCCCGGTGTAGAGCGCCGCCCGCTGGTGGGGGTTCTCGCCGTAGCGCAGGACGTCGGCCCGCGCCCACGTCGCGCCGAGGAAGTCCGGGAAGCCCTCGGACGCGCCGCTCGCGTCGTAGGAGCTGGCGAACCACGAGGCCACGGCGACGTCGTACGACGCGGTGTGCTGGAAGGCGAGCGCCGCGAGCCGGCGGCGCTGCTCGAAGGTGAAGCCACCGGAGCGCACGGCCTCGGCGACCTCGGCGTAGCTGTCCGGGGAGACCACGACCGCCACCGACGGGTGGTTCTTCGCGGCCGCTCGAACCATCGTCGGGCCGCCGATGTCGATCTGCTCGACGCACTCGTCCGGAGCGGCACCCGACGCGACCGTGTCGGCGAAGGGGTAGAGGTTGACGATGACGAGGTCGAAGGGCTCCACGCCGAGCTCGGCGAGCTGCTTCACGTGGTCGTCGAGGCGGCGGTCGGCGAGGATCCCGGCGTGCACCTTCGGGTGGAGCGTCTTGACCCGGCCGTCGAGGCACTCCGGGAACCCGGTCAGCTCGTCGACGGCCGTGACCGTGACGCCCGCGTCGCGCAGGCGCGCGGCGGTGGAGCCGGTGGACACGACCTCGACGCCGGCGGCCGCGAGCGCGGCGCCGAGCTCCTCGAGTCCGGTCTTGTCGTAGACGCTCACGAGGGCGCGCGTGACGGGGATCTGGCTCACAGGACGACGGTCCTTCCTTCGACGGTCCAGCCGCCACGGGCCAGGCGGCCCACGGCGTCGACGTAGAGCGGCTGCTCGACGTCCTTGATGCGGGAGTGCAGGGCGGCCTCGTCGTCGCCGGGCAGCACCGGGACGGCGGCCTGCGCGACGATCGGACCGGTGTCGACACCGGCGTCGACGAGGTGGACCGTGACGCCGGCGAGCTTGACCCCGTGGGCCAGCGCGTCGGCGACCGCGTGCGCGCCGGGGAAGGCGGGCAGCAGCGCCGGGTGGGTGTTGACCAGGGTGAAGCGCTCCAGCACTGCCGGGCCGAGGATCTTCATGAAGCCGGCGCACACCACCAGGTCCGGCGCGTGCGCGGCGATCGCGTCGGCCAGCGCCGCGTCCCAGTCGGCACGCTCGGTGAAGTCCTTCAGGCGTACGACGAAGACCGCCGTCCCCACCGCCTGGGCGCGCGCGAGCGCGCGCGCGTCGTCGCGGTCACTGCCGACGGCCACGACCTCCGCGCCGTAGGCGGGGTCGGCGCACGCGTCGAGCAGCGCCTGCAGGGTCGCGCCCTCGCCGGAGGCGAGCACCACGAGGCGGGCAGGCAGGACGGGCTCCCGATGGAGTGGGCGGTGCCGGGGAAGGCGCGGAGGGTCAGCGCGGCAAGGCGAGACTACCGATCCCGCGCGGGCGGCCGCCGGCGAGGCAGCATGTGCCCGTGACTCCGTGGAGCGAGACCGCCCTGCGCCTCGGCGCGATGGCGGCCGCCGCCGGTGCGGTCGCCGCGGTCCACGCCGCCGGGATCCCGACCCCGGCCTGCCCGTGGCGGTCGGTCACCGGTCTCCCCTGCCCGCTGTGCGGGGCGACCACGGCGGTCGTGGCGCTCGCGCACCTCGACGTCCCTGCGGCGCTCGCCGCCTCCCCGGTGGCCCTTGCCGGCGCGGCCGCGGTGGCCGCCCTGCCGGTCCTGCGCCCGCGCGCCGACCGCCTCCCGGCGCGGCTGCGCGCAGGCCTTGTCGTCGTACTCCTCTCCGTGTCGGAGGTCTGGCAGCTGGTCCGGCTCGACGTCGTCTGAGCGGGTTGCTGCACGATCGGTCCCCGAGGCGCGAGGATGCGCGCGAAGGGGAGCCGCTCCCCGACGAGGAGGAACCGTGACCACACCGTCCGACCCGTTCGCGCCCGAGCCGACCCCGGGCTACGGCGCATCCCCGCCCGGCTACGGCGACCCGTTCCCCGGTGGCGCGCCCGGTGGCGTGCCCGCCGGTGGGCCGTTCGGCCAGCCCGGCGGCCCCGAGCTCGCCGGCTGGGGCTCCCGCGTCGGGGCGTCCCTGATCGACGCGACCCCCTTCATCGGCGCGGCCGTGCTCGGTCTCGTGAGCGACGCGCTGGGGCTCATCGCGAACCTCGCGGCGTTCGTCTTCTTCTTCTACAACCTCTACCAGCAGGGCGTCACGGGCCAGACGATCGGCAAGAAGACGGTGGGCCTGTCGCTGCGGACCGAGGCCGACGGCTCCTTCGTCGGCGGCGGGCTGTCGATCGGGCGGGCCTTCGTGCACATCCTCGACGCACTGCCCTGCTACGTCGGCTACCTGTGGCCGCTCTGGGACGCCAAGAAGCAGACCTTCGCCGACAAGATCCTCAAGACCGTCGTCGTCAAGGTCTGACCGTGTCGACGCCGCAGGACCCCTACGCTCCGCCGCCCGGTTGGGGGACTCCCCCAACCGGCGGTGGCGCGCCGACGCCACCGCCGGCGCAGCCGTCGGGGTGGGACCAGAAGCAGCCGGCCTACGGCGCCCCGCCGCCCGGCTACGGCCAGCCCCCGCCCGGGTGGGGTCAGCAGCCGCCGGGCTGGGGCCCGCCCGGTGGCGCGCGGCCGACCAACACCTTGGCCATCGTGTCGCTGGTGCTGATCTTCACCATCACGCCTGTCGCGCTCGTCACGGGCATCATCGCCCGCAGGCAGATCCGCGAGACCGGCGAGGCCGGCGACGGCATGGCGCTCGCGGGCATCATCTGCGGCGCGGTCAGCATCGTGCTGGGCATCCTGATGATCGTCGGATTCATCCTGCTGTTCTCGTTCGCCTCCACCGTCGAGAGCGACTTCTCCGAGCCGGTCGAGTTCGGCCTGCGGTTGCTGGCACGCTGGGGGGCGTGACCGCACCACTGCCCTGGGCCCGCCAGCCCGGCCCCAGCACCTGGGGCACCGGCCCGACCGGCGGCACGGCACCGCAGCCGCTCGACGGGCCGCCCCAGGTCAGCACGCTGCCGCTCGCCCTCGGTGGGCTCGGCCTCGTGCTCTTCCCGTTCCTCGGCGGGCTGCTGCTCGGCCTGCCGGCCCTCATCCTCGGCCTGCGTCGTCGGCGCCGCGCCCAGCGGGCCGGTCGGCGCGACGGCCGCTCCACCGCCGGCGCCGTGCTCGGGGGGATCGCGCTCGCCGCGACGGTCGCCTTCACGGCCTACGTCGCGACCAGCCCGGCGTTTCGCGACTACCTCTCGTGCGTGCAGGACGCGGACAGCGACCAGGAGGTCTCCCGCTGCGAGGCCGCCCTGCGCGAGCGCGTCAGCGGCGGCTGACCCGCCCGCCCCGCCCGGCCCCGCCCCGCCCCGCGTGATCATCAGGGGATCTGCACGCGACACGCCGGCGGATGCCGTGCAGATCGCCTGGTGATCATGACCGGGGCCGGCGCGCGCCGGGTGGGGACCGGGTAAGGGCGGGGTCAGCGGCGATGGCGGAGGGCGGCGGTGGCGGCGGCCACGACGCCGACCTCGGCCGCGATGACCAGGCCGACCAGCCAGGCCGTCGGCCCGACCTCGGTGAGCCGGCCGTCACCGAGCGGCCCGCCGGCGAGCAGGCACAGCAGCGCCATCGCCGCGCCGGCGAGGGGCCCGGTCAGCGCCGCGTCGCGCGCGGCGAGCAGCGGCCCCGGCGCGGACATGCAGCGGCCGGCGAGGACACCGGCGAGGACCGGCACGGCGAGCACCGCGACCACGAGCAGCACGGGCGCGGGACCGGAGGGCAGGGCCGCGAGCAGCGGCAGCGCGGGGACGGCTCCGAGCTCGTGCGACAGCGGGGCGACGACGGTCCCGATCCCGACGGCGAAGCCCGGACCGGCCACCCACGCCGCTCCGAAGACGACCGCGTTGGGCACGAGGGCGAGGCCGAGCAGCAGCAGCGCGACGCCACCCACCGCACCCGGTGCGGATGCGCGGGCGAGGTCCGCGGCGTCGTCGAGGTGGAGCAGCAGCGACACCGCGCCGAGCACCGCACCGGCCGCGAGCAGCACGAGCACGGCACTGGTCGCGCCGCGCACCAGCGCCACCACCCGGGCCGACACCTGCGGCCGCAGCCCGGTGGTCCGCACCGCCCCGACGCTGGTCCCGAGGGCCGCGACGACGAGCGACCCGAGCAGCGCCTGGACGGGAGCAGGGGCCACCGCATCGGTCGTGGCGAGGCTCGCCACGACGGCAGCCACCACGGAGTACGGCGCAGCGACCGCCCCCGCGAGCAGTCCGAGCTCGCGCCAGGTCCGCACGTCGCACTCGCGGGCGGCGTGCGCGCCGGCGCGGGCGAGCAGCAGGAACGGCACCGCGGCCAGGCCCAGCGGTGACAGGCCGAGCGCACCGCCGCTCACCGTCAGCGTCGTGGAGTGCGCGACCAGCCAGAGCTGCCCCGCAGCCCTCACCGCGTCACCGGCCCCGGAGCCGGACCGCGAGTCCGCCGCCCAGGCCACCAGCACCGGCACAGCCAGTGCCACGAGCCCCGCCAGGGCCGCCCACAGCGCGGCGGTCAGACCGCCGGTCAGCGGGTGGCGCTGCGGCGTCGTAGGCCGGCTCGGCCGCGGCAGCCCGGCCCGCAGCGAGGGGCGCTCGAGGTTCCGGTCGAGGGTGTCGGTCATGGCCCCTCGACTGTCGCAGCCGCAGCACCCGAACCCGGCCAGAAACGCCGTGCAACCTCCGCCTCGTCGTCCACGCAGTCGCCCGGCGCACCCGTACGGGTGAACGCACGCCCTCGCCGCGACGTAGGCACCTGTGCTGACGCATCATGACCGAGTCGGGGGCGACTCTCGAGGAGAGCACGTGCACTGGCGCTTCACGCAGGTGGCCCTGCGCCGCTACCTGCGCAGGACGTACGACGCCAAGCTGGCCGCCCAGCTGGGCTCCTCACCCATGCTGGAGGACCTGGCCGCGGCCCACGAGGTGGCGAAGCGGCACGCGCTGGCCACCGCGGAGGGACCGTTCGAGACCGGGCCGTCGGGCCCGGTCCGGACCACGGGGCGCACCGACCGGGCGGCCCGCGGGCTCATCGAGCGGGCCGCGAAGCCGCACGGCGTCGACCCGGACGAGCTGCGCGAGGTCCGCGACCGCGAGCAGGCCCGCATCCGGGCCGCCTTCCTCCAGGCGCCCGCTGCCCGCACCCCCGCGGACGACGAGCAGAGGGCCGCGGCCCGTCGCAGGGCCTGACACGACTCGCGACACGACGAAGGCCCGCGCACAGAGCGCGGGCCTTCGTCGTACGTGCTGTGGCTGCTAGAGCGCGGCCATGATCTCGCGCATGAGCTCGGCAGTGGCGGACGGCGTCTTGCCAACCTTCACGCCGGCGGCCTCGAGGGCCTCCTGCTTGGCCTGCGCGGTGCCCGAGGAGCCGGAGACGATGGCGCCGGCGTGGCCCATCGTCTTGCCCTCGGGGGCGGTGAAGCCCGCGACGTAGCCGACGACCGGCTTGGTGACGTGGTCCTTGATGTAGTCCGCCGCCCGCTCCTCGGCGTCGCCGCCGATCTCGCCGATCATCACGATCGCCTTGGTGTCCGGGTCGTTCTCGAACGCCTCGAGGGCGTCGATGTGGGTGGTCCCGACGATCGGGTCGCCGCCGATGCCGATGGCGGTCGAGAAGCCGTAGTCACGCAGCTCGAACATCATCTGGTAGGTCAGCGTGCCCGACTTCGACACCAGGCCGACCGGGCCGGAGCCGGAGATCGTGGCCGGCGTGATGCCGGCCAGCGCCTCGCCCGGCGTGATGATGCCCGGACAGTTGGGCCCGATCATCCGGGTGGACTTGCCGTCCAGGTAGGCGAAGACCTCGGCGGTGTCCTGCACGGGCACGCCCTCGGTGATGACCACGAGCAGGCCGATGCCGGCGTCGATGGCCTCGATGCAGGCGTCCTTGGTGAAGGTCGGCGGCACGAACGCGACCGACACGTCGGCGCCGGTCTCGGCCATCGCCTCCTTCACGGAGCCGAACACGGGGAGCTCGACGTCGTTGCCGTCGGCGTCCTTGTGCGCGACCGTCGTACCGGCCTTGCGGGCGTTGACGCCGCCGACGACCTGGGTGCCGCACTTGAGCATCAGGGCGGTGTGCTTGGTGCCCTCACCGCCGGTGATGCCCTGAACGATGACCTTGGAGTCCTTGTTGAGGTAGATAGACATGTCTTCGTCCCTTACGCGTTCGCGAGCTCGGCGGCCTTGTCGGCCGCTCCGTCCATCGTGTCGACCAGGGTCACCATCGGGT